>NZ_CP194339.1:0-29248 GCF_046245125.2 Bartonella heixiaziensis
GATTTTGATGAAGATGGTGATCCAAAAGCGCTTTCTACTTTGTATCATGAAATGGAAAATCTTGATATAAAAAGTGATGATCCTCTATTTCAAGAGGCAGATAGAGAAGCAAAACTTGTTATAAACGGTGTTGGCCGTCGTATGGCTGGAACACCGGCACGCGAGTTAGGGTCTATTATTTCGACGGCAAATAATGCTCTGTCTCTTTATCGTGATCCTATTGTTGGCGAAAACACAAAATATTGTGATTTTTATATTAGTGATTTGATGGATACGGAAGATCCTGTCTCACTGTATTTCATTACAACGCCGCGTAATTTAGATAGAATGAGACCGTTAGCGCGATTGCTATTGACACAAATGGTTCTCTCTCTTTCAGATCGCATGGACTTTGATGACGGAAGATCAAAAACAAGTCACAAACACCGTTTGCTTTTAATGCTTGATGAATTTCCAACCTTAGGAAAATTGGATATTTTTGAAAAGGCGCTTGCCTATATTGCTGGGTACGGGCTTAAAGCTTATATCATCACTCAGGATGTGCAGCAGCTCTACAAAGCTTACACCACAAATGAAAGTATTATTTCAAATTGTCATATTCGTATTGCTTACGCTCCTAATAAAGTCGAAACAGCCGAATGGATGAGTAAAATGGCGGGAGAGACGACGGTTGTTCGCGAAAAGATTTCCACTTCTGGAAAACGTTTTGGTATGGCACTTGAACAGGTTTCAACGTCTTATGAAGAAACACGCCGCCCATTGATGACGCCTGATGAAATCATGCGCTTGCCTGGAGCAAAAAAAGATAATTCTGGGAATATTGTTGAACCTGGGGAAATGCTTATTTTTGTAGCTGGAAATAGCGTCATTAGGGGAACGCAAATTCTTTATTTTTTAGATCCAGTTTTTTCAGAAAGGTCAAAAATTTCTCCTCCTGCTACAGATCGTTTGCATCAGAGAAATGAAATAAAAGAAGATAAGAAAGGCTTTGTTTTCTCATGAAACAAGCTATGGCCATTCTTACTTTATGTACTATTGCACTTGCATGTTTTGTTCTCTTTGCCGTTTCCCAAGGGTTCAGAATTAATTATTCGCATTCGGCGCCTATAGGTCTTTGGAAAGTTAATTATTTTCAGAAAAAAGTTCGAAGGGGAGAACTTGTGGAGGTTTGTCCTCCAGATGTACCTATCGTTAAGATATTTATTGAAAAAGGATATCTTCAATCTGGAGCTTGTCCTAGCGGGTCTGTTCCTTTTTTGAAACCATTAGTAGCTCTTGCTGGTGATGAGATTAACATAACTGAAAAAGGTATCAGTGTTAATGGTCATTTATTGAAAAATAGCCAAAGAAGAGGGGGGGTATCAAGTATGCCAAATGGAAAATACCTTGTTGAAGAAGGATATGCTTGGTTTGTTTCAAGTTTTGATCCGGTAAGTTTTGATAGTCGTTATTTTGGAGCTGTTTCGATTATGAATATTATTGGTTCTGCTAAACCCATTCTAATTTTTAAGAATTGAGATTTTAATAATGAAAAAAGCGCGAATAAAAGTATGTCATGTAATTTCTAAAATTTTAAATGATGTTTTTATACCCGGAATACAGGTTGAGTTGGATTCAGAAGCAGCAGAAAGCTATGGAGTTTTTTTAGAAACAGCCCTTTCAGAAGAAGACGCTTGGGATTCGTCGTGTATTGCAGATCCATTTGAAGTTGATAATTTTAATGATATAAGGGGGAGTAATGAGTTTTGAGTATGCAAAAACAGTAACAGATCATTTTATTAAACTGCTTCAACAGGGAGAAGCACCATGGCAGCAACCATTACTTCCTGGATGTGTGAGATCTCCTTATAATCCACAAACAGGTAAAAATTATAATGGTATTAATAACCTTTGGCTTGCAAGCCAAAAATATACTGATCCACGTTGGCTTACATATCAGCAAGCAAATGAAATGGACTGTAGAATTAAAAAAGGTATGAAAAGTACGGATATTATTTATTGGAAACAGTATGAAAATATCTCTTTTTATGATGAAGATGGAAAAAAACACGAGAAGTTTGAAAAACTTTCTCTCCCCCGTATTTTTTTAGCAAAAGTTTTTAATGGTGAACAAATTGATGGATTACCTCCATTGGAACCACGTCCTATTTTATCGGAAGAGGTAAGACATGCGCGAGCAAAAGCACTTTTAATCGCATCAGGCGCAAAAATTGATATTGATGATAGAAATCATGCTTTCTATCGTGGTGGTGATATTGATACTCTTTTTTTACCGGAACAACATCAATTTGATTCAAGTGATTATTTTTACGCTACAGCATTACATGAACTTGGACATTGGACTGGACATTTTTCAAGACTTAACCGTGATATAATGTATCCCGTTGGTTCTTCTGGATATGCCAAAGAAAAGCTTCGAACAACTATTGCCTCTTTTATGATTGGAGAGGAATTGAATATAGGTTATGATCCATCGCATAACGCATCCTATGTTTCTTCATGGATTGAAGCACTGCAGAATGATCCAAAAAAAATTTTCAGAGCTGCTTTTGAAGCAGGAAAAATCAAAAATTTCATAATGGGATTAGAAACAGTCAAAGTTGTTGAGGCTGAGAAAGAGTCATTTATATCGATAAACACTGATCGTAAACCAGATAATACAGAAAAGATTTTTTTAAATGTTCCTTATTCACAAAGAGAAGAGGCAAAAAAAGCTGGAGCTAAGTGGGATAAAGATGCAAAATCTTGGTATGTTCCTGCTGGTACAAATTTAATTGAAAAAGGCTTGGCTGGGTTTTCTCATGGAGATGCAAAACCAAACACAATTTTGCCGATTGAACAACAGTTCAAGGAGTCACTCCGTTCTGCTGGTTTAATTGTTGAGAATCCACTTATGGATGGAAAATTGCATAGAGTTTCCGTTGGAAATGATAAAAAAAGTCAAAAGAGTGGAACTTATATTGGTTATTCCTCATTGGATGGTGGCTATATTCAAAATTTTCGCACTGGTGACAAAATTTATTGGAAACCTGAAAAGGTTGCCTCTTCTTTATCTTTAGAAGAAAAAAAAAGATTAGCCAAAGAAGCGAAAGAGCGACAAGAAATCTTAAAAAAAGAGATTGCCGAAAAACAAAATAATGCAGCGATACTTTCATCACAAATATGGGAGGCTAGTAAAATAGCAACTCCAGATAATGCGTATTGCAAGCTTAAAGGGATTATCCAAACAAATGATTTAAGAGAGATCCCAAATGATTTTCCAAAAGAAATAAAGAAGCAAGGCATAATGGTTGCAAAATCTGTTGAGGAAGCAAAAGAAATAAAAAAAAATAATCCTAATATACGCACATTTTTGGTTGGAGATTTAATTGTTCCATTAAGGGATAAAGATAATAATTTAAGCACTCTTCAAACAGTTAATCCTACTTTCAAATCTTTTATGAAAGATGGAAAAAAACATGAGTGTTTTACGATTGTAGGTTCTAACAGTATAGGAATATCTGCTCTTAATCATGATTTAGAAAAACCTATCCTTATCGCAGAAGGTTATGCAACAGCTGCTGCTGTAGCGCAAATAACTCATATGCCTGTTGTGGCGGCTTTTGACTCTGGAAATTTAAAAGATGTAGCCAGAGTAATGCGGGAAAAATATCCAAATCGTATTATTTTATTTGTTGCAGACAATGATCATGCTGCGCAAGAAAAATTACTTCCTAATGGAAAAACAGGAATCAATGTTGGAATTACCGCGGCTTATAATGCGGCAGCAGATATTGGTGGAGGGGTTGTTTATCCTGAGTTTCAGAGAGAAGGGAAAGATTTTTCTGATTGGGATGATTATAAAAGAGTGCACGGATGCGATAAAGCCAGAAGCGATTTTATGTCTAAAATGAAGATAGCTGAAATAGAAGCAAGGGTGTTGGCTGATCGACTTGAAACACTTGCAAATATACAAGATAAATATGTTATAGATGATCCAACGACTTCGTTAGATGACCAATACGTTGATGATGAACGTAAAGCAGCTAATCAACTTCGTCAAAGAGCAGCAGTGCTTAATGGCCACAATATTAATTCAAGTGATAAAGTTATGATTTTCCATGCTAGGACTTATTTATCGCAAGATAAAGAACAAAGGCTTTCTCAAAATCCAAATGCAGCTTCATATAGGAAAAGAAAAAATCAAGAGATTGAAAGTGAGTTTGAGTGAGGTGAAAGATGCATTTTTTATTGCTCTATATGAAGGCTATAGGCAAGCTTTATGAAAAAATGCAAGCTAAGGCTATAGGTATAGATCTTTCACGCGATAAAGGTTATTCTCTCTGAGAATATAAAGACTATAAACTTTAATGTTCGAATAGTTTTTGTGACAAGAATGTGGATACATAGTATCGCATGAGGTGTTTTTTGTTGTTTAGATTCAAACTTTAAATTAGAGTGCAATCTTTATTATAACGGGGCTTTAAGTTTTAAGTTCTTCTCATTTTTTAGTACAAAGGGAGGAGCCAGTGAATTCTTAAGGGCGGGGACTGAGAATGGCTGTCACAGCATTTAAAAATGAGCAAAGTTTAGAGCAAGATAGACGGCTCATTGAGAAGATGCGGTTTGAATTTGGACAGCAGGTATGTGACTACCTAGATGATCCTACAATCATAGAAATTATGTTGAATCCCGATGGAACCTTATGGGTTGAACATTTGGGTGAACCTAAAAAAGCAGTAGGCAAGATGGATGGGCGCCAAGCAGAAGCTGCAATGGGGACAGTGGCTACAGCTCTTGGAACACAGATTACTAAGGAAAGTCCTATCCTCGAATGCGAATTGCCAATGAATGGTAGCCGCTTTGAAGCTGTTATCCCGCCTGTTGTTTCTGCACCAACATTTACAATCCGAAAAAAAGCAACGCAAATTTTTACTTTAGATGACTATGTTGCAAAAAACATCATTACTCCACATCAAAGATCGCTTTTAAGTGTTGCTGTTAAAGATCACAAAAATATTCTTGTTGTGGGTGGAACAGGAACAGGAAAAACTACCTTAACAAACGCAATCTTAAAGGAAATGACAGATACATTTCCTGAAGAGCGTTTTGTGATTATTGAGGATACAGCTGAACTTCAGTGTGCGGCACCTAATACCGTAATATTTAGGGCTGTCGAATATATTGACATGACACGGTTGTTAAAGGTGACCATGCGTATGGCGCCAGATCGCATCATTGTTGGCGAAGTGAGAGATGGTGCGGCTTTAGCATTATTAAAAAGCTGGAATACTGGACATCCAGGCGGAATAGCAACAGTTCATGCTAATGATGCATCATCTGGATTAACAAGAATCCAACAATTAATATCAGAAGCAACTATTGCTCCTATGCAACCTTTGATTGCTGAGACAATCGATGTTGTTTTAAGCATTGAAAAAACTTCTTCAGGACGAAAAGTCAAAGAAATTATTGAAGTGTGTGGGTACGACCCCGTAACCAGTAAATATATAACAAATCTCATTCATTAAAGGAGCAAAATATGCAATTATCTTCAATCCAAACCAAAAATAACTCATATAATCATATTGTGATGTTTTTTCTTATTATAGGAGCAGTATTACTTCTTTCTCTTATATTAGGAGATATTGCACATGCTTCTGATGCAACAGCGGGTGGTGGAGCATCTCTACCTTGGGAAAAGCCTCTTGAGAAGTTGAGAAAATCAGTTTCAGGTCCTGTTGCTTTTGCTGTTTCTTTGCTTGGTCTTGTTGCAGGTGGTGCTACACTGATTTTTGGTGGTGAAATCAGCGGATTTGTAAAGCAAATTATTTATCTTGTGCTTGTTATCAGTGTGATTGTTTTCGCAAATACTCTTCTTACGGGCGCTCTTTTTTCTGGTGCCGTTGTCCCTTCTAATGTTATCGTTGGAGGGTGTTAATGGGAGGAAAAAGGTATACACAGTTATTCCGTTCTTTACATAGACCTCAACAAATTATGGGAGGAGAACGCGAATTAATGCTGTTTTCCATGCTTTTAACCGGTATTCTTATTGTCTCAGCAATGAACATTGTGGCTGCAACTATTGGACTTTGTATTTGGGTTGTTTGTCTTTATGTTTTGCGTAGGATGGCTAAATTTGATCCTATTTTGTCTCGAATTTATATTCGTCAATTGAGATACCGTGGTTATTACGCTCCTTTTTCACGACCGTTTCGTGTTGCAAAATCAACAAGGCCTTATTGATGTTTAAGTTAAAACATTTTCGCTCTACGCTTGCAGGACTTCCTGATCTTTTAAATTTTGCAGCTTTAATTGATGACGGCATTATCTTAGGAAAAGATGGTTCTTTGTTGGCGGGTTTTTTTATCCGTGGGGATGATCCCATGTCAGCAACGGATGCAGAAAGAAATTATATAACAGGTTTGGTTAACACATATCTTTCTCGATTTCATTCGGGATGGGCTATATGGGTGGATGCTATACGCATAGAGTCGCCAAGTTATTCAGATTCGGAATTGTCTCATTTTCCTGATCCCATTACAGCGTTGATTGATGCAGAAAGACGGTTTCATTTTCAGCGAAGTGATACGCACTATGAAACAGAATACGCTTTATTAATGCAGTATCTACCACCTACTCGAAAATCGTCAAAGTTGGGGGAAATTGTTTATGAAGATGATACCGTTGAATCAACCACACCTGCTGAACGTTTACTCGACGATTTTAAAAAGAAAATAGAGGATTTTTACGTTGGTCTTGGTGATCTCCTTAAAATGCAGCGAATGAAAGCGGTCACTATTAGGAATGGTGATGAGACTTATGAAAGCGACCAACTTGTTAATTATTTACATTATGCCATTAATGGCGAAGCGGTTGCTCTTCGAATACCAGATTGTCCCATGTATTTGGATTCTTGGCTTGGTTATACTGATTTATGGCCCGGAGATACTCCACGTCTTGGAGATAAATTTATTTCATGTATTTCAATTGATGGTTTTCCAGCAGCTAGTTATCCTGGAATATTAGATATTCTTGATGGTATGCCTTTGCATTATAAATGGTCAAGTCGTTTTATATTTATGGATCAGCATGAAGCTGTAACTGCACTCAATAAATATCGGTTGAAATGGCAACAAAAAGTTAGAGGTTTTTTCTCACAAGTTTTTAAAACCAATAAAGGAACTATCAATACTGATGCTTTGTTGATGGCACAACAAGCCGAAACAGCAATGAGTGAAGCTCGATCAGGACTTGTTGCCTATGGCTATTATTCTCCAACAATTATTTTGATGCATGAAAACCGTGAATTTTTGGCAGAAAATGCACGGTTGATTAAACGCGAAATTGAACATAAAGGCTTTGCCGCCCGCATTGAAACAGTCAATACAATGGAAGCGTGGTTAGGATCAATTCCTGGTCAGACCTATCCAAATATTCGACGTCCATTAATTAATACCCAAAATCTTGCCGATATGTTACCTCTTTCAAGTGTATGGCCAGGATTGCAATATAACCCTTGTCCACTTTATCCAGATAACTCTCCTGCTTTATCTCAAGTGGTGACAACAGGAGCAACGCCTTTTCGTATTAATTTACATGTTGATGATGTTGGTCATACACTTGTATTTGGTCCCACCGGTGCGGGAAAATCAACACTTTTAGCATTTTTATTAGCGCAAGCGCGCAGATATTGGTCAAAAGCGACAGATAAGAATGGCAAACATCTACCTGCTAATATTACTGCTTTTGATAAAGGACGTTCACTGTATACGTTGTGTTATGCCGTAAATGGTCGTCATTATGATATTGGAGAAAGTGATGGTGCCATTGGTGCTCTCATGCCCCTTGCAGATATTGATACAGAAGCTGATAATCTTTGGGCGCAAGAATGGATTGCTACTTGCTATGAATTGCAAACGGGAAAAGCGCCGGCTCCTCAACAAAAAATAGAAATTCATCGCGCAATGAAGCAGATGAGGCAAGCGCCTAAAAATATGCGTTCACTAGGTAATTTTGTTACGACGGTTCAAGATAAAGAAATCCGTCAAGCACTCATGCATTATACGCTTTCTGGTGGTATGGGACATTTGTTAGATGGACAGGAACCACTTGAAGAGAATAATGATTTTATTGTCTATGAAATTGATGAACTCATGAAGCTAGGTGACAAAAATGGTTTGCCGGTTTTATTGTATCTATTTAGGCGGTTTGAGAGAGGTTTGAAGGGACAACCTTCTATTCTTTCGCTTGATGAGGCATGGATTATGCTTGGCCATTCTGTTTTTCGCGAAAAAATTCGTGAATGGTTGAAAGAACTAAGAAAAAAGAATTGTCTTGTAATCATGGCAACACAAAGCCTGTCAGATGCTTCCCGTTCCGGCATTCTTGATGTTTTGCTCGAACAGTGTCCTACTAAAATTTTACTTCCTAATGAAGAAGCAGAAACAAAGGGTGCCGAAGGAGTACCAGGAGCGGTTGATCTGTATAGAATGATTGGTTTGAATGATAAAGAAATTCAAATTATCAAAACAGCAAAAAAGAAGAGGCAATATTATTATAAGTCTATTCTTGGCCGCCGTCTTTTTGAATTAGGATTGGGTAATCTGGCCCTCTCTTTTGTAGCAATTTCTAGCAAAGAAGATCTTGCTGAAGTAAAAAAAATTATCAATGAAGATAAACAAAATTGGCCTTTGAAATGGCTTAAAATGAGGGGAGTTCATTATGAAAAATATCTTGAAAAAACTTAAATTTATTTCTGTAATAACCACATTTTTTATAACAAACTTTGTTGTATTGATTATTCCAGAACAAGCTATAGCGCAATTTGCTTGCACCAATTGTTCTACTTTTGTGACGCAAGCGTTGGAGTATGCAAAAGCTGTGGAGACTGCAATAAACACTGCAGAGCAGGTCGCAGTAGAGGTTAAGCAATATAATGATATGATAGAACAGGCTAAAAAGCTTGATTCTATAAGCGTTGAAAGATTCGAGAATGATTTGAAACTATTGAACAGAACTTATCAAGACGCTAAAATCATTGCCTATAATATGCATAACCTGAATAATAAATTTAAAGAACGTTATCCTGGTTATGAAAATTTTTTAAAAAAGATTGGAAAAGCAAATCCGATAAAAGATTTTAGAAAATGGGCAGAAAATGGTTTTGCTAATGCACGTATAGCTATTCAGGCAGCTGGAATTAACATAAGTAGTTTTGATAACGAGAATAATTTTATGCGGAGGCTCATCAATCGTTCAACAACTGCAAAGGGTCGTATGCAAGCCATTCAAGCTGGAAATGAAATTGCTACCCAACAAGTTAAGCAACTGCAAATGCTTCGTGAACTGGTAGCTAATAATATTACTTTGCAAGCAAATTACACAGCTGATGAAGTAGAACGTAAAGCAAAAAATGAAGCTAATGTTGAAAAGTTTTTTGAAACAAAATTACCTTCTACAGACGGGGGACATACATTTTAAAAATGAAAAATGACCAAGTGCTAAAAAATAAAAAACTCATTTTATTAATGTTATTTTTACTGGTATTGGGTTGCGTTTTCCTTACAGATGTTTCTTTTGCAGATTCCTTAGATCAAACTAAATCATTTAATGGTCTATTGGATTTGATACAAAAACAATCTAACAATTGGTATTCAAAATTACATTATTATGGTTTACGTCTTTTCTGGTCATTAGCTGTTCTTCAATTTCTTTTTAGCTTTATTCCTCTTTTGTTTAAGCAATCTGATATTGCTGATTTTTTTGGTGAGCTGGTTAAGTTCATTCTTGTTATAGGTTTTTTTGCTGCTCTTTTAGAATATTCTCAAGAATGGGGGACAGCTATTGTTGAGAGTTTCCGTACAGCAGCAGCTCATGCAAGTGGAAGAGGCAGAGGACTTTTCCCTGGAGATATTATGGGTGAAGCTTCTAAGATCATGGAAGCTATGGCAAATGTTAGCACTTGGAATCCTATAACTGCTGTGTTGATTGCTATTCAGTCGATTACTGTTTTTTTATGTTTTGGTTTTATTGCTGTTTTATTAGCTGTTACTCTTATTGAATCATATATTGTAATCAATGCATCTGTAATATTTATGGGTTTTGGAGCTTCTCAATGGACGCGAGAAATAAGCATAACAACATTTCGTTATGCTGTCTCTGTTGGTGCAAAACTATTTATAATGACACTCTTAGTAACTCTGATTACTGATTCCATGGTATCATGGAAAAACGCATATGTTTATTCTTCTGCGTCAAATTGGACATTGCTAGGACTTGCTTTGTTATGTGCGTATTTAACAAAGACTATTCCGGAAATTGTTGCTGGTTTAATTTCTGGTTCAAGTGGTGGAACAGGCGCAACTATTGGAGCAATGACTGGGGCTGCTGTAGGGGCTGCTGCTGCAGTGGCAAGTGGTGGAGCATCTGCCGCTGCTGGTGGAGCATCAACTGCTGGTGGAACAGGTAGTGTTTTAGGAGGAGGAGCAAGTGGTGGAACGGGCGCCGGAGTAAGTGGTAGTGGATCTATAATGGGAGCGGGTAACCATATGAACGCTTCTCAAATGACGGGAAATTCTTTTAAAGATAGTAATAATAAACCTCAATTTGGCGGAAATCCACGTGTAGCTGGAGGGGGAAATCAGTCTACCAGAACTACTCGACCTCAAGCTGGGTCAATTTCTCCAGATCAAGCTGGGTCAATTTCTCCAGATCAAGCTGGGTCAGTTTCTCCAGATCAAGCTGGGTCAATTTCTCCAGATCAAGCTGGGTCAGTTTCTCCAGATCAAGCTGGGTCAGTTTCTCCAGATCAAGCTGGGTCAGTTTCTCCAGATCAAGCTGGGTCAATTTCTCCAGATCAAGCTGGGTCAGTTTCTCCAGATCAAGCTGGATCAATTTCTCCAGATCAAGCTGGATCAATTTCTCCAAAACTTAGAAATTTTGCAGATATAGGTTTAAGGGTTAGTGGAACCATGGCTTCTCTTTGTGTCCCTGGAATGGAGGGGGCGGAAAACTTTAGTCTTAACACTCCACATCTACTACCAGAAAATAATGACATCCAGTTCTCTAATGAGAGTAATCCTCAATATAATGAAATTGAAACAAGCAGTATTATTGAAAATACAAATTTTGGAACATCATCTGAAATAGAAAGAAATTAAAGAAGATACTATTTTTTGAAGTAGTAAGTTTCTTAAAACTCATGTCCCTCATCTGTAGAAGGCAATTTTTTTTCAAAAAACTTTTTAGCTTGTTCTTCTTGTTCCGTGCGGCGTTTTTCTTCTTCGCTTTTACCACAACCAGAAATGCTCAATCCTATACCTAACATAACCATACATAATAAAATAATTTTTTTCATTTTACCCCTCTTTAAAGATTTTATATGTGAATATTTCCCCCAAAAAAGATAGGGTTTTAATTTTTGTGACCTATCAGAATACAGCTTTAGTTGTCGTCACTTCTTTGATTTTATAATGGAAAAATTCACGACAGACGTAGTATAAGTTTGTCATAGTATAAAATTAGAAAAGAAGAGCCAAAATTGAATACAAATGACGAAATCGTAAGGCGCATTAATCCTTTTGTCCAACCCATTTCTAATAGAAATACTGCAACAGGAACTATGATTAGCCCTAAGGATCCTATGAGCATTATAACGTGTAGTATAGCTCTTAATGGACCACGAAGCCATAAAAGAAAAAGAACCAATGCCTTTTTGCTTACTTGTATTTTAGTCATGAATTTCCCCCCTTTAATGTTAAAGATATTTGACTCTCATAATATACAAGAAACGATAAATGATACAAGTCATTTTTCTGTAAAATCCTCGATATCGGTTTGATATCCATCGTTTGAAAGATTTGATTTAATAGAAGACTATTTTATTTGATATTCTTTTATGAAAGCAATTTTACTTCCTTTGAAAAATAGAATTGGATTAATCCAATATTGATTAGGCAATTTTGGTTTTAAAATGCCTTTTTGTATGAGTTCTTTTAAACCATTGTGAAAAGTTCTATCGACCATATCGCGCTTTTTTCCATTAACTCCTCCATCGTACCAAATAAGAGTAATGCTTTCATCCTGGTTACCTTGATTGGAATGATATGTTTGTAAGGCTAAAACAAGAGCTCGATATCCAGTGCGGGATAGGTCAAAGACGGTTTGAATTCCAGAGGCAAATATTTTTACGAAATTTTTTTCGTTTTCTTTTTCAATAACGTGAATTGTTGGTATATGAATTATTTCACCAGTATCTGGATTGACTAGCTTTTGCTGTGTAATATGCGTCTTAATAATCTGATTATCAGTATAAATTTCAGACTTATTAAGGAAAGGATTTTCATATGGAGAATATCGCTCTTGCCGCAATTTAATTTCTTTCATTTGAATGTCCGTATACACACAGAAATATTTTTTTCAGAAAAAAACATAAATAAATTTGATAATCACTGAAGAATCACTCATGTTTCATCTCAACTTATTTCTATATAAGGCAATTGTATTACCACAAATGACAGTTAGTATATCAGCTAAAAAAAGAAAGCAAACTGTTAGGCACGGTCAGAGTCCTTTCATTAATGATGTTGTGGTTTCTATTAAGGATCCAGAAGAGCAGATTCTTGTCAATGTTGCGCTAATTTTTGCTTTAAAAGCAGCAGGAATAAAAGTTTTTTTGTTTTGGCTTGGATACTTCAAAACAGATTAATTCGCACGAATACTGTGATTTTAGACAAGGCTATTTTAAAAACATTTCTTGAAGCTCAAGAAAGAAAGTTAGCGTTATCACCAACAACCTTTTTCTGGGACGTAGCTGAATTAGAAAAAGCTGGTATTATTTCTAAACAAAATCATAGAGCTTGGTATTTTATTAATCCAAGCCTTGTTTTTAAATACAAGCAAGTTGTTTTCACAAAAAATGTTGAATTAGAGAAGAGGAAAACGGGGACCTAATTCCCTTTACTATATTGAAAAGATTTTTCTTTTCAATATAGTTCATCTTGGCTCGTTATGTAAAGTCATGAGTCGTTCAGAATAGAGGACAATATAATGGCAGAAAAATAAAAACCCAACTGCGGAAACAGAAGGGTTTCTAAAAAATATCATTAGCGATAAATTAAATCAAAAATCGTAATTCTCAATTTAATTTATCGCGGCATATTCTGCAAGAAAAATTTTGTAGAAAAGGGATATTTTTAACGTTTTTTTGCCTCCAATAGAGAGGTTTTAAGAATTATGGTTAAGAAAATATCTGGAAGACGGATAGATGCACATCATATAGAATACAGAAAATTAGCAGAAAGCGCTGAGATTGGTTCTGTAAGCCGTGGTCAATTGATTGGATTGGCTAAAAGCATGAAAAAAACTGGTCTTATCAAAGAAACCGAATGCGAACTTCTTCTTGAGTTATTGGATACTGCTCCAAGAGATTCATTTGAAAAAGGTGGAATTCCTATTGTTTTTAAAAGCAATCGACAACTCAGTTATGACATTAATCGTTGTGAATCACGTGTTAGTTTCTTACTTTCGCGCCTTTATGATCATGGTTTTATTGTTATGCGAGACTCTGGCAACTTTAAACGCTACCCCGTGCGCAATCATGATAACGAAGTGACAACAGCTTGTGGTATTGATTTACGTATTCTTGTTGCTCGATATCATGAACTTAAGCAAAAAGCAGACGAAGCTTTGGAAGCTTATGATAAAAAGAAAGAAGCCTTGCATTATTTTAGTGGATTAGTGCGTCAAATTAAAACCTCTTACGCAGAAATAGAAGCAACACCGCTTATATCATTGCTTTTTTCTAGAATGCAAAAAATCGTCCATATTATTGGTCGTCCGGCTAAAGCTTCCCTTGAAAAATTATACAAAGCAATTCATCTTTTTGAGTGGATTTTGCAGCGTGTTTTTAAGCAAAAAACATCAAAAACAAGATACAAAGATCTTGCTAACAAGATACACATAGAACATACAACCCCTAACTATAATTGTAATTGTAACAAAAAGGAGTGTTCAGATCACTCTGAACACTCTCAAATCATTAATGTGGCCTTCGGCCACAACAAAAAAGCTTATGAAAATAAAGAGGAAAGCAAAACCAAAATATCATTTCCTTCAAAAGGTAGCACATTGCCTAAAATTAAACCGGAGATGCTAGCAAAAGCATTGCCAAATGTCGCTATGTATCTCAAATATGGGCTTGAAAATGAAAATGATTTAATCAGAGCTATGGACTTTTTACCTAAAATGACCGGAATTTCATCTAGTGCTCTTGAAGAGGCTAAAAAAACTATGGGGCTTAAAAAAGCTGCTCTCGCTATTGGTATTATAGTCGAAAAATATTATCGAGAACTCATCCAATCACCAGGCGGATATTTGCGTGGCATGATTGCTAAAGAAAATCGCGGCGAATTATATCTGGAAAGATCATTTTATGCTCTACTGAATCCGGATCTTCTTTAATTTTAAAAATGGAGAAAAGGTTATTGGGAAACGTCCAACGGGGACATATATCACCTTTCCCCATGAAAAAAAACTATATAATAATTTACTATTTAGCAAGAGAGTATTTTAGGATTTTTTATTTATTTTAAAATGAGAGGCTTTCTGCCTCTCAAACTCTTCGGAACGCTCACCAAAATCATGAGATCAGACCCGCGTTTAATGAGGGGACTAACAACCCTAGGTTCTTAGGGTCAAGGAAACCCTTACAGGGCGCCTGACGGCGTCCTTGACAAAAGAACCATAACAGCTTGTTTTGTCCCTCTCACGCGGCTCCGAAATCATGATTAAAGGGAGAGCTTTTAGGGGCATATAAGTCAAAAGAAAGAGATAAAAATTATAAGGTATTTAAAGTGCTATATATTCACGTATTTTCTGGCGATCAAATTGTGCTATACGCGTCCAAATTAGCTTCATAAAGCTAACTTATTAGCTTACGTTGTGTTTCAAGGCGCCATACCGCTGCTTCTGCTTCAACTTCTTCAGCAGATATTACATCATCAGCATTAGCGGAATTAATACCAAGCTGGATTTGTTCCCTAAACCATAAATCATGCGCTATCTTTTCTTTTTGCTCTTGCGCATATAATCTCGTAAGAGTTGCGCACCAGATCTATTATATGATTTTGCGGCTTACGAAAATGTTTTTAAGATGCCAAATAATTTCTAATATCATAAAAAATGATCATTTTTTATGAACGAAAATTGTATATTTAATTCATATTTTTTCTATGCAATAATATATCAGTTTTAATCCAAAATAACCTTTTTACTGAAAATGCCAAAATTTTATGCTTATTTACGTGTTTCTCGTGATGGACAAGATACAGAAAATCAAAAATTTGGATTGTTAGAATATGCTAATAAAAATGGCTTTGCACCACTTTATATTGAGGAAGAAATTGCAAGTAGAGGAAAAGATTGGCGTAAGCGTAAACTTGGTGCTTTAATTGAAAAAGCGGAATGTGGTGATGTTTTACTCACACCGGAGTTTTCTCGTATAGCTGGTTCTTCTCTTGCTGTTTTAGAAATTCTCAAAGCAGCCAGTGAACGTGGTTTAATTGTGCATATAACGAAACAAAACCTTATCATGGACGGAAGTTTACAAAGCGATATCATTGCAAACGTATTGGGTATGGTATCACAAATTGAACGGCATTTAATTCAAACACGCACAAAAGAAGCCTTAAATGTTGCTCGTCAACGAGGAATAAAACTCGGCCGGCCAAAAGGAAGTAAAGCTACGCAATTAAAGCTGGACAATCACATTGATGAAATTCAAGCATTTATAAATTTTGGTTTATCACAGAACCGTATTGCTAAGACATTAGAAGTTAGTGTAAATACCTTGCGTTTATTTATTGAACGTAGAAATATTAAGTCTACAAAAATTAAGCCTATCATTACCATGCCAAGAACATTGGAAAATTAAGATAAACTGCGCCAAGTTGATAGTTCTTTTCCATGACGTGATGCATTGAAGTATCTTTATTTATTACGTACAAAATACTGAATAAATAAATGATATTTATTCACTAAATAAGGAATATCTTAATACCTGTAATTACTATGTGTTCAACAAAAGGTGGTATTGGAAAATCAACATTTATAGCTTGTTCTATAGGTATTAGCTTACTCATTAAGAAAGGAGTTTTACTGACCGCCCGTTTTTCTTTAACAGGTCTATTGCTAATTTATCAAACGAAACAAATATCTCACCGCCTAGCCAATTACCTTCATAAGATATAATTCCATCAGCAAAATCACCACCAGCCTCTAGAATAGCAAGTCCTGCTTCAACAGCTGGTCTATTCATTACTATATTACTGGTTGCTAGCAGATCGCGTAACATTCCAGCTACATCTTCTTTTGATAGTCTTGCACCTCGGCGAAGTATCCAAACAAGTTCGCATAGACAAGGTAAAGAAATAGCTATGAGAGAAGCTTCTCTTAAGATCTTACTTGCTACTTCCCCTTGCTTTTTATCATCTTGTAAAACAGCACGAGCTAGAACATTTGTATCTACAGAAATCTTCATTTTTTCCCAGCCCAACTAGAAGCTGTAATTTCGTTCATTTCTTCAATGGTTAGTGGTTTTTTTAGTTTTCCAGAAAATCGTCCAATAAAGCTCTCAATTGTGCTTGTAGGTTGTGATGCTTTTATACGAAGTTCGCCACCTGGTAGTTTATCAAAGTCAATCTTCTCACCTGGCTTAACACCAAGGTGCTGTAGTAAATCCCGCTTCAGCGTAATTTGTCCTTTTGCTGTAACTGTTAATGAAGACATAAAAAATTCCTCTTACTATATAATTATCTAATATATATAAAAGTAATGTAAAAATCAATTACTCTTAAGAAACGAAATTGTAAAATAAACTCGTTTGCATACTGGAATATGCACACCCGATTATACCTGATTTGAAATTAACAACATATAATTGATTATTTATGCACAAAATACGTAATAAATATTCATTAAACTAGCCTTATCAGGTACAAGTTGTCCACAATCCGCTTCGTGTCATGATGGACAACTCTTCTAGTTATGGAAAATTGTTATTTTTACTCAGCTTGCTTACTCGTATAGGTCGGTCACTACGGCGCTATATAGGAGCGCGTTCCCTTCCCTATACGTCGCCCGGAACGCTCACCAAAATCATGCAATCAGACCCGCGTTTATCGAAGTGACTAACAAGCCTAGGGTTCCTATTGGTCAAGGCAACTCCTACGGGGCGCCTAACGGCGTCCTTGACAAAGGACCATAACGGCTTGTTTGGTCCTTCTCACGCGGCTCCGAAATCATGATTAGAAGGAGGAGCTTATAATGGAACCTAAACAGAAAGATTGATAAAAAATAATAAGGTATTTTATGAGGTAAATATTTGAAAATATTATAAAAAATGTCAAAAAATAGCAAAATTTAATTGACAATGAATGGGGATTTTTTTTACATAAAGACGCAGCATTTATTGTAATGCAGACATTTTATGGGGGAGATCAAGCATGGCAAAAATTTTTATTATCTATAAGGATCATCCTACCTTAGAACAAATTGAGCGTATTCTTTTTAAGCATGGATTGGACCATATATTCTGAAAATTATTAGTAGTGATGATTTAACTACCATTGAGGATTTTAAACAAGAAATTAGTATGTAAACCAATTCTCCAAAATTTGGTATTGTGCTACTTACTTCTGATGACGTTGGCTATACAAAATCTGCTGGTGAAAAAGATGCACAACCGCGTGCTCACCAATTTGCTATTTAAAAAAACGAGATGTTGAAGTGCCTTTAGATTATGAAGGGATTAATTACATTCATTTTAATGAACACGTAACAGGGACGCTCCCAAAACTTTTCAAATTATTAAACTCATTTGGATTCAAATTTACTTAACTTATTAAGATTTCAATTAATGCAGATAATAATGAATTAAAATAGAAAAAAAACAAAGAACGTTTGCGAATAGGCTTGCACCAATAAATATCGTATAACCTCTTATTTTTTTAAAAAAGGTTTCCATATTATCATTTACTTTGGATTCTATGTTAGACATTTTAGATAATGAAGTTTCATATGATTGCATTTGTTCAGAAATAGAATTCAAGTTTTTAATTATTTCTTTGTTAATTTCTTTTCTTATGTATGAGGTGGCTTCAGTTATTAATTTTCCAGCCGTTTTTTTTTCCTCCTCTACCATAGCATTACGTGCTGTTAAAATATAATTGATCATTTGATTTTGATGCTCATGAAGTGTTTTTAGAGCTGAATTTAGCATTATATCAGATAAAAAAACGGTCATAAGAATTGGATCATTGGGAGGGATCAACTGATTAAATTCTTTAGTTATTTCTTGTCGAATGGCATCAATATCAACGGGCATCTCATATTCCTGGAATGTTGGATATTTGTTCAAATAACATGTTTTTAACACGTGTTAATCTGCTTTTAGCCATGATACTGAATTCGTTTGAATCTTTAACTTCATTAAAGGTTAGTTTTTTATCAAGCATTGTTTTTATGTCTTCTCCAAAGGTGCTCGATGTTTGCTGTGGAATTGTGATAATAGCAGAAATTCTGTCTTTGGTTTCTTTAAATATTTTCATTTCTTCAAAGCTTTTTTCATTAGCTACGATAGGTCCAAAGAACTCATTTTTCCAAACAACAACATCTGCTGTTTTTGGAATTTGTGTACATATAGAAAATAATCCGGAAAGTGTATCTGCTAATGCTTGGCCACCAGTGATAATTGTATGAATAATTACATTCTTTTTAGCATTGGCCAATATATCAAAAGCTTCATTTTCTTTTAAATAATAGGCCAATGGTAAAAATGTTGTAGCTCCATTATCAATAATGTATTGGCAATTAGAATTAAGCAATTCCTCTATAAGAGTATCAAAGTTACGAGGAATAACTACACTTTGCTCAAGAAGTTTTAAATGCTTCACATTAAATTTTTTATAGTTAGCAAAAGTTTGATTAACTGGATCTGTATCAATTCCTTTAACTTCTATTTTATTCTCTAATAAATATTGCATCACAAGACTGGCTACAAAGGATTTTCCAACCCCTCCTTTTCCCTGCAGGGTCATATGGATGTTCACTATATCATATCCTCTAGTTTTTTATTTGTGTCGTGTTCAAATACGCGTGGTGTAGGCTTTTTTGTAATAGTATTAACAGAAGTAGGATGTTCAGTTTCAGATTTTTTTGAAGGTAGTGATGCAGTATCAGATTTTGTTTTTAAGTACTTCCGAACATATGACGTTAAAGCATCATAAGAGATATTTAAAGTTGGATTTTTCCTTAAAATTTCTTTTAAAGAATACCCTTCCTCAATAAGATTTAAAATTAAATTTTTATTGGCTAGAAAGACTACTCGCATTTTCCCCCATTCTTTTTTTTGTTTCATAAATTCACCAAAACTTTACATATTTTACCAAATCTTACCTATTTTTTACAAAAAAGCAATGTTTTTAGCGATTAGAAAGATATTTTAGTAAGTTTTGGAAAAATATAATTTTAAAAGTATGGCAAGATGTGTAATGTAGCGCTACGCAACTAACATTACTCAACTTATTCGCATAAAATGCTCAATGTATCTTGCTCTACGAGGTTTTATTGCATCTGCAATTTATAAGAGGGGAAAAATGACACGACCACGAAAATTTAGGCTAAGTGTTTGGTGCACTTTTGAGGAAAAAGAAAGCATAGAAGAAAATGCAAAACAGACAGGATTGTCTATTTCTACTTACTTGCGCACTACTGGACAGCTTGAACCCGTAAAAGCGAATATAGATTATGAGGCGGTAAAGGACCTTACTAAGCTACAAGGCGACTTAGGGAGAGTAGCTGGTTTATTAAAATTATGGTTAGTTACAAATAACGGGAAAAGTGGAGTACCAAATGATATAGATCAAATGATGGTAGCATTTCGTGAACTACAAAAACAAATTTTTGAAAAAATATCTGCACTATGATTGCTAAGCGTGTTGAAAGAAAAAAGTCAACATCCAATATGGCGCGATTGGCTCGTTATATTATGGATTTAGATGGGGGAATTTTACCAAGAGATTGGAAACTTACATCCGATTACATAATTGATGATAATATACAAAATAGCGCAAAAGTAGCATCAGTAAGAGTTACAAATTGTCATACGGATGATCCTATTATGGCAACAGAATTCATTTTAAAAACTCAAGATCAAAATAAAAGATCAAAGACTGATAAAACATATCATTTGGTATTATCTTTTCCGGCTGGAGAAACTCCAGAGAGAGAAACACTCTATGTAATTGAAGATAAATTTTGTGATGCATTAGGTTATGGAACTCATCAGCGTATTTCAGCTATCCATAAAGATACAGCTAATTTGCATGTTCATATTGCCATTAATAAAATTAATCCTGAAAGTTTTCGAAATCGCGAGCCTTTTTTTGATAAGCGCACACTTATGAAAGTCTGTCAAAAAATTGAACAAGAATATAATTTGGTCAATACACCACATGGACTTGAAGATAAAGAAAGGCAGTATTCTGAATATGAAAATGACAATATTGAAAATACAAAATCACAAATAAAAGATTTTGAGTACAGAACGGGAATAGAATCTCTCTCAACATATGTTGGAAGAATAACTAAGGAATTTAACTATACAGATTGGTCAGAGCTTCATAAAAATTTTGCAGACCATGGTCTTGTTATAAAAAAACAAGGAAATGGCTTGGTTATAGGAGCAGAAGATCTTAATTTGTGGGTTAAAGCCAGCAGTTGTGATAGAGGATTCTCATTGTCTGCTCTTGAACAAAAAATCGGTCCTTACAAGTCTGTGAAGCCAATCGTACATAAACGATATATACCAGTTCCTTATGGAAAAAATAGCCAAACCAAGACGCTTTTGTATTCTCGATATGAAGAACAAAAAAAGGTAAACAAATTAGAAAGACAAAAAAGATATCAGACATTACGGGTGCAAAAGGCTGCTTTTTATAGCCAGCTTTTTGTTTGGTACAAACAACAGTGTTCTTTGTTAAAATGGATGCCTAAAAGTTCACGTGCTGTACTTCGAAATACATTGAAATTACAAAAAACACTTCAGCAACAAAAATTAAGAAAAAATCAGGAAACGATTAAAAGAAAATTGGCAGAAACTAAATTTCCTGCTTGGCGTGAATGGTTATATCAACAAGCAAATATGGGTGATAGAGAAGCAGCAGATGTTTTGCGTTCGATTAATGAACGTCGTGCTGTTTTATCTAATAATTTATTGACTACAAAAACGGCTCTAAAAACCGGTGTTTTCTTACGAAAAAACTTAAACCCTTCTTTTTTAAAAAATGGAAATGTTTTGTATAAAAGTGTTGATGGAGGCACTATCATTGATGCTGGTGAGAAAATTCATGCGCAAAAATTCACCACAGGGTCTGCTTATATTGCATTAAGTCTTGCTGTTGAAAAATTTAAAGATCAACCACTCGTGTTAAATGGTACAGAGGAGTTTAAAAAAGAAGTTGCTCGATTGGCTGGTATTCATGGCATGGATGTTGTTTTTTCTGATCCAGTTCTTAATATTTTAAAAAATGAAGTAGGCCAACATGACAGAAATAACACCAATGACTCAATCCAAGAATGGATAAAAGGCCGCAATCAATATGCTGGAAGTCTCTCTTATGTTGCGTGGAGAGGTGAGAAAAATATATTTAATTATGCAGGTCGTCGAAAGATTGGAGAAAAAACCGTTCTTCTTTTTGAAATAAACAGTAAGATTTTTGTTAAGGAAATATCAAAAAGAGGTTTTGTCCAAGCTGGATATTGGAAAAAGGGCGCGAAAATTAAAATTACAAAAAACAGCGTTAAAAATCTTTCAGAAAAAACAACAGAAATTTAAAGTGTTGACATCTTTACTGGAGAAAAATCAAAATCATCCGTGTTTTTATTTAGTGGAATTAATTTATGGAAAAATGAAGATTATTTCTTCACATCAGGCAAAAAATACTTCATAAGTAGATTAATTTTTCGTAAAGAATTGTACCTATTTTTTGCCAATTGGGGGGGGCTATTGTGAATACAGCCAAAGATTCTACCAAGGACAAGCCATCAAATCCATATATTTCATCACGTAAGGAATGGATGGAAAGGTATGGTGATTATATTCAGGCGGCCAACAATTGGCGTTTAGCAACCTTTGGAATGATTATTGTTACAGCAATGTCAATAGGAGCTTTCATCTGGAAAGCAAATGAACAGATTATAATTCCCTACATAGTGCAAACCAATTCGGTAGGTGAAGTAACACATTTATCAAAAGCAAATATTGCTGCTAAGCCCAATGCAACGCACATTCGAGCAGCATTGCGTAATTGGTTAATTGGAGCGCGTACAGTTTATGTTGATATGAGAGCAGAAGAAGATCTTGTTAATCAAACATATTCAATGACTTTGCCGCAATCATCTGCTTATAACATGCTTGCTGAATTTCATAAACAAAATGATCCTTATTCTCGTGCCGCAAATGAAACGGTAGAAGTTCAAGTCAATGCAATTGTTCCGGTTTCTAACGATACTTGGCAAATTGAATGGACTGAAAAGAAAAGAGCACGAACAGGCGCTATTATTGATACAAAGCTTTGGCAAGCTACAGCTACAATCATTTTAGCAACACCAAAAACTGAACAGCAAATGATGGTCAATCCAATTGGATTGTATGTTAAGCAATTTGCTTGGACACCAAGACTTTAAAACAACAATAGTAAATGCGTAAAGCGGGAATATTATGTTTAAAAAAATTATTTTTGTAGGTGCGGCTGTTTTTATGACTTCGACAGCCACGGCGACTGATATATCACACAATGTCAATTTTATTTCTCCTCAGAAAATATTTCTTACTGGTAAAGAAGAGTTGGGAATTAAGTTAGCAAATCAATGGAAAAATAATCCAACAAAACCTATGCGTTCTAGTGATGGTAGTGTTAAATATCTTTATGGAGCTACTTTACCTACATTGGTTTGTACGCCATTAGAAGTTTGTACAATTCAATTACAAGCAGGTGAAACTATAAATTCTTTACATGCCGGTGATACAGCACGATGGAAAATTAGTCCCAGCATAAGTGGAATAGGAGCAGCAGAAACAACTTATATTGTTGTAAAGCCTACCGATGCCGGTTTAACAACGAATCTTTTTATTACGACTGATAGAAGGACTTACATGATTAAACTGGCTAGTACACAAAGTTCTTCAATTCCAGTCCTTTCTTTCGTTTATCCTGATGATACAGACCAAGATTGGGCTGCATATAAAGCAGCTACAGATAGGCGTCGTACTACGTTGCCAACAGGACAAAATTTAGCTGCTCTTGATTTTAATTTTCGTATTATGATTAGTGATCCTAAAATTAAATGGTATCCAAGACGCGTTTATACAGATGGTTTTAAAACTTACATTGAATTATCTGGTGATGGAGTTAGAGGAACGGCACCAGCCTTAATTGCTATTGGTGATGATGGCGGGTTTTTTAAAAAGCCTAGTGAAAAATTAATTAACTACCGCGTGATTGGCAATAGATATGTGGTTGATACAGTTATTAGTAAAGTTGCTCTTATTTCTGGGGTAGGAGCATCTCAACAGAGAGTAACAATTATGAGGGGTCTTTAACATGTTAAAACATTTATTGCTGTTGCCTCTTATATTAATAGGTGGTTGTGCGTCTATGAGTCAGCGTTCATCTTTTTTGGCTAATTATATTGATCAAAATGTTACTGAAAATGATGTAATATTTATTGCTAGTGATTTTGTACGCTATCTTAGAGATCCTTTACCGCCAGCCACAACAACACTGATTATAAAAACAAGTGATACAGAAGACAAATTTACTCCTTTATTAGTAGAACTCTTGCAACGGAATGGTTATGGTGTGATCTATACAGATCAACCAGAAAAATCTAAAAACACAGGTATAAATTTGACCTACAAATTGATGCCAATGTATAAAGGTGTCGTGTTGGTTGCTCAATATGGTTTAACTGAAATAACGCGTTATTATGTTCGTTTAACAACTGGAGTTATTGTGCCGTCCGCTCCGTTTTCTGTTCGTATAGATGATGGGAGTAATGTATGACAGATAAAGTAAAACTTGATATTCCTGATTCTCCAGATTTTTTTCCAGTAAAAACTAAAGGACGCGGAGTACGGCGATTAAACAATCTGCCTTTGATAGGAGCCATAGGAATTGTTTCTCTTGCACTTATTGGTATTACTTATACTTTTATGTTGCGACAGCAATCTAATAATATTTCTGAAGAAGAAAAAAAGCTTTTATTCGTAGATGAAACACCTTTACCAGTGCGACCAGAAGGTAATGATTATGTTCAAGCAAAATTGCCAGAGATATTACCATTAGTGTCAACAAACCCGACGGAAATTCAAAAAATAGTAGAAAAAGATTTAGAACAAAAACAAATCGACAAAGCTTTAGATGAAGAAAATGAAACACAGAAGAGATTGTTAACGCGTATTGTAGAAAGACGTTTGGCTAAAATGGAGGCTGCTTTAGATTCTGAACCAATGGTTTCTTTTACAATAAATTCAAGGATAAAAGATCAAACTCAAATACAGAATGAAGATCCTCAAAAATCGATGCTTGAAAATTTACTTGGTCGATCTGGAATAGCGTCGAACGCATCATTTAATGGTGATGGAGGACGTGATCCTAACATGCAGGCACAAAAAATTGCTTTTTTATCGCAATCACCAGAAGCAGAAGTTTATTTAAAAAATACACGGCAAGAAGCTATTCAAGCAAGCCTTGAAATTAAGGCCGGAACCATTATTCCTGGTGTTATGATAAGTGGTGTGAACAGCGATTTGCCAGGACAAATTATAGCTCAAGTAAGAGAAAGCGTTTACGATTCAGCTACTGGTCAAAATGTTTTAATTCCTATGGGGTCAAGGCTTATTGGAACATATGATAGTCGAGTATCTACTGGACAAAAACGCGTACTTATTGCTTGGTCAAGAGTTATTTATCCTGACGGTTCTTCTTTATCTCTTGGAAATATGCCAGGTTCTGATCAATCTGGTTATGCGGGATTTAATGATAAAGTGAATAATCACTATTTAAAAATTTTTGGTAATGCTCTTATGCTTTCTGTTATTTCAGGAGCTTCACAGATGTCTCAAAAAACACAAAAGCCAGGTAGTGATGACAGTAAAATAGCAACAGCAAAAGAAACATTAGCGGCAGAACTTGGTAGACAATGGGGTGAAGTTGGTATTGAAATGACCCGTAAAAACTTAAACATTCAACCAACAATTACTATTCGTCCTGGTTATAACTTCAACGTTATGGTGACGAAGGATATCATTTTGCCTGCTTGGCAAGGTCACCCAATGGCGGCGCTTCCTTATTAAATTTTTGGTTAAAATCGATAATAAATAAAATTAAGCATATATTATACATATACCATATGTTTAGCATATGCTTTGCATATGTATAGCGTACGTCTTATGTACGTTAAACATATGTTAAACATATGTTGTATATACGTATAGTATATGTAGAACATAAGTAAGGATTTTAATGTATGCCAACAATTGTATTTTGCTCTACGAAAGGGGGGGTTGGAAAATCAACATCAGCACTTGTTCTTTCACAGGTTTTAGCTCAACACGGGTCAAAAGTTAAAATAATAGATACTGATCCTAATCAACCTATTGCTGATGAATGGTGGGAAAATGCTAGTCCTAGTTATCCACTAAACATAGATGTTCAGGGGGGGGTTAATGAGAACACTATTATAGATGTTATAGATGAAGCAGCAAATACACATAGTTTTGTTATTGTTGATCTTGAAGGGTCGGCGAATATAACAGCATCATATGCTATTAGCCGTTCTGATATGGTGATTATTCCTATGGCGGGGACAAAACTCGATAGTCGCGAAGCAGCAAAAGTCATTTCTTTTATCGCGCGTGAGGGAAAAGCAAGAAGAAGTGATATTCCTTATCGTATTATGTTTTCAAAATGTTCTGTAATACAAACCCGCGAAGAAAAAGAGATACGCAGAGAACTGATTGAAGCAAAATTACCCGTTTTGGCGCATGGAATGATGAATAAAGCTGCTTTTTCTTCTATCTTTGGTTTTGGATGTACTCTTTATCAGTTGAACAAACAAGATGTATCAAATGCTGAATCAGCCATAGAAAATGCTGAACAAGTTGCCACTGATATTGTGCAAGCATTGAAATTTGAAGGGGTAATGTGATGATAAAAGAGCGCAAACCAACATTTTCAGTTTTAAATAATTTATCTACTGTAGAACCTACAACAAAAGCTCCAAGACGCGATAAACAAGATATTGATAAAATTGCACAACAAAGTGGTTTTACGACACGTCACGCATCTTTTGAGAATTCAAAAGATCCTATTTTAACTAAATCTGGTGGTATTGATGGCCGCTCTAAACGTCGAAGTGTGAGAACAAATCGTATAACTCTTGCAATTAGACCGGATGTTGATGAGGAATTTAGAGCACTTGCTGAAAAATTAACACCTCCAGGGCAAAATCTTTTAACTCTTGGTGAAGTTTTACAATTTTTAATTCGCTATTATAACGATTCCGTAAATGGTTAGCTAAAACAGTCTCTCTTATATCTCAAAAATTATAAGATTTGATATTCTTCAGAAAAATACAAAAAGATGTATCATAAATCGAATTTTTAAATTATGATACTAATTTTGTATCAAAAACGATTTATGAGATTCTGAAATGGCGCTTTTAGGTTATGCGAGAGTATCAACTAATCAACAAAAGCTAGCGCTTCAAATTGCTGAACTTAAAAATGCTGGAGTGCGCGAAGACCGTATTTTTACAGATATAAGGACAGGTTCTACAGATAAACGTGAAGGTTTACAGCGGTTGCTTGGGCGTGCAGAAAGAGATGATACTATTCTCTGTACAAAAATGGACCGACTTGGGCGTAATACTGCTGATATGATTTCTATCGTTGATAGTTGTTACAAGAAGGGGGTGTTTATTCGTTTTCTGGAAAACGGTCTTAGTACCGAAGGTACAATGGGGAAAATGGTCATTCAAATTTTGGCAGCTGTAGCAGAAGCTGAACGTGCACGTATTTTGGAGCGGACCAATGATGGACGAACTGCGGCTATGGCAGCAGGTGTAAAATTCGGTCGAAAGCCTCATCCAAAGACAAAGATAGTACTTGCGCTGATTAAACAAGGACTTTCATCCAAAATTGTTAAGGAAAAAACAGGGATTTCTCACGCTACTTATTTCAGGCTTAAAAGACAGCTTGCTATAAGCAATTCGAGTAACATTGATTGACCAGATTCAACCATTAAATTAAATATAAATAAGCATTACAGAAAGGAGTTTTCTATGAAAAAAGAATTGCCAAAAAGTTATATGACAGATGCAGAACGTGAAGAATTGCAAGCAGGCGGTTTAGGCTTAGATAGTATCTATCTTTCTGAAGCAGAAGCAGCAGAGAAAGCCAATGATGGTCAAACAGTATGGGAATGGTTAGCAATGGTTGAACTACCTGCTCATACACTTCTGAATCTTAAGCATCATAATGGAGCACAATTTATTCGTGATATGGGTTTTCTTACCAAGAATGCTGATGAGGAATATGGTCCAAATTGGTTAGACAAAGATATTATTATAGGAGGTCATCATTTCTGATAGGATAAAACGAATTATAGCGCTAGAAGATGCACGTACACAAATTTCTAATGCTGCGTTGACTACCAAAAAATTGCAAAGTGCGCGAAATTATTTATACAATCATATGCGCGATATTGGTAAAAGTGGAAATTTATTGTTGCTCCTCGAGGAGGAGCGTTACATCGTAGCAAATGATTTGGTTAAGTATGGCAATAGCAAGTCTATGATAAGTAGCCTTAAAACAGCGTTGACTGAGATTGATACTGTTAGGAAGCATGTAGCGTTTGTAGAAAATCCTGAGAAATATCAGGTGATAAATGAGGCTTATAATTTACCAAAAAATCGCAAAGGTGGTTTGCCTTATGATGAAGCACGGCAAGCAATGGCATCCCATTACACACGTTTGGGAAATTTGGATAAATCTCGTTTAACAGACATTGAAAAAGCAATTATTGATGTGCGTAGGGACAATATGAAGGTGATGCGAAAACTCTACGAAAAAATACAAGCCAAAGCTATAGGTATAGATCTTGCGCGTGATAAGGGTCATTCTCTTTGAGAGGGAAAAATAAGAGCTCTTGTGCATTTGTTTTTATGTTGTGTATAGATATACAGCGAATGCTTGAATTAAATGGGGGGAAAATTGGGAAATCAATCTACACACATACCCAAAAGAAAATCTCGATTAATATTTATCTTTTTTTTCGCGATCTATTCTGTTGTTCTCAATCAGTGTTGCACACAGTATTTAGCACATATTTTTCATTATAGTTCTTCTCTTGGGCATAATTTAAAAGGAATTTATCCATTTTTTGCTTGGTTTTCTTGGTGCTTTAAATTTTATAATTATGCGCCTAGTCAATGTAACCTAATATTTGTCGTCTTTTGTATTGGTATCTTAATTGGTTTTCTTGGTTTTACTATTTGGGCTGGTTTTTCTTCAAGGAGCAACAAAAGTACCGATGATTTACATGGAACAGCGCATTTTGCAACTTTTGATGAAATTCAAGAAATGGGGCTTGTACCACATAAACAGAAAGGAAAGGGTGTATATTGTGGAGCATTTGCTGATCCAAAAACAGGAATGTTGCATTATTTGCGCCATGATGGACCAGAGCATATAGCAGCTTTAGCGCCTACACGTTCTGGTAAAGGTGTTGGTTTAGTAGTACCCACTCTTTTGAGTTGGCCACACAGTCTTTTTGTTCTTGATACAAAAGGTGAAAATTATGCCATGACTGCTGGATGGCGGAAAAAGCATGCAGGGAATAAGATTTTAAGATTTGATCCGGCAGAGCCCAAAGTTGGATGTTCATGGAATCCATTAGGAGAAATTCGTTTCAGAACACGTTATCAAGTAGCGGATGCACAAAACATAGCCTTAATGGTTATTGATGATGACGGAAAAGGGATTGCAGGTGACCATTTTAGATCCGCTGCTTTTGAACTTTTGAATGGTATCATTCTTCACGCTCTTTACAAAGCAGAGAAAATTAGACGTGTACCTTGTTTGCAAGATTGTGCACACATGTTAACGGGAGTAGGAGATTTTGCCGCTGTTGTTGAAGATAATGAT